>NZ_JBHTRF010000006.1:0-32958 GCF_042796115.1 Kitasatospora sp. NPDC056446
GTGTGCGGACCACCGTCGCCCCCGCCGCTTTTCCATGTCCGACGAGGCGTCGGGCATGTCGAGTGGAGCAGGCCCGGCGGGCCTCCGTACACCCAGAAAACTGCACCGTCCGTCCGGCAGTGGACAACCCCCCTGAGCGGCAGAGAGCTTCGTTACCGGGGACCCTCCGGATCCGTAGCGTCCTCGGCATGACGCTACTGACGAAGTCCCCGCCGAGCGCCGGTAGTCGGCGCGGCCTGCTGGTGTACCTGGTCCTCGCCTACGCCGGGATGTGGGCGGCCATGGCGCCGCTACTCGCCGCCGGGTACCAGCGGGCCGACGCCCGGGAGGAGGTCGGAGACCTCGAGCAACTGTGCATCGCTGCCGCGATGTTCGCACCGGCGCTGGCCGCGCTCTTCGTGGTCCGCTTCATCGAGCGCGGCCGTGCGGGACGGCGCGGGGGGCCTGGTGAGGGCCGTCGTGAGGGCGGCCGGGTGCGTGACGCGCTCGCGCTGCACTGGCCCCGCCCCCGGTCGCGCGCGGTCCGGGCCTGCCTGCTGCCGATCGGGGTGCTCGGCGGGCTGACGGCCGGGGTACTGGCGCTCGGCACCCTGGCCGGCAGCTACCCGTTCGCCGGGTTCGGGGCGCTGCACGCGGGGGCGGTCGGGTCCTGGGCGGTCCAGGGCGTGATCGGGATGCTCCTGTCGCTGCCGCTGTTCTTCGGCGAGGAACTCGGCTGGCAGGGCTTCCTCTTCCCCCGGCTGGTCCGGCTCGGCGGCAGGGAGGGCGGTGGCGATGGCGGTACGGAGGGCGGTGACGAGGGCGGTGCCGTTGGCGGTGCGGAGGTCGGCACGGCGGCCCTGGTCCGGGCGTACCTGCTCACCGGAACGGCCTTCGCGCTCTGGCACCTGCCGCCGCTGCTGATGGGCGGCCAGTACCCGGGACGGCCCTGGTACGTGGCGGTGCCCGCGTTCGTGGTGAGCTGCGTGCTCGTCCTGCCGGTGTTCACCTGGCTGCGACTCCGGTCGGGGTCGGTGGTTCCGGCCGTACTGGCGCACACCTTCGCGAGCAGCATGAGCGTGTCGATGGTCAAGGAGTTCGCCGAGCCGGATGCCGCGCTCGACCCGCTCACCATGGGGCTCGGCGGCTGGCCGGGCTGGGTCGTCCTCGGCTCGTTCGTGGCCTTCCTCGCGTTCACCGGTCGCTTGCGGCCGTCCCGGTACGGCCGGGGCTGATGGATGACGGCTCACGGCTGACAGGTGACAACCGGCAGATGACAGATAACAGCTGACAGATGTTGAAATCTGTCAGCTGTCATCTGTCATTCGTCACCTGTTACCCGTTGCCCGGCGCCACCAGGTCCTTGCGGATCGCGTCCAGGACCAGGCCTGCGCCGGTGTACCCGATGCCGAGCATCCACAGGTTGTCGTCCACCCGGAACACCCGTCCGTTGCGGACGGCGTCCAGGCCCTTCCACAGCGCACCCTCGGTGATCTTCCCCTGGTCGGACTTGGCCGCGTCCCCGTACACCGAGTAGAAGATGACATCGGCCGCCGCCTGGTCCACCTGTTCCGCACTGATCTCCATCGAGAAGCCCGGCTTGTCCTGGTTGGCGGGCCGGCCGAGCCCGAGGTCCTTGAACAGTGAGCCGACGAAGGTGTCGTTGAGGTACAGCCTGGTCGGCGCGCCCGCGAGGAAGCGGGCCATCTCGACCCGGGTGGCCGCGGCCTTGGCCGGTCCGCCGAGCGCGGTGACCAGGTCCCGCAGTTTCGTCCGGTACGCCGTGTCTGCCGTCTCGGCCTCGGCCTGACGGCCCAGCGCCTCGGCGTGCAGCCGGACGTTCTCCTTCCAGGTCGGCCCGGTGGTCTTGGAGAGCACGGTCGGGGCGATCTTGGACAGTTCGTCGTACCGCTTGTCGTCACGGACCTGGTTGCTCAGGATGAGGTCCGGCCGCAGCGCCGCGATCGCCTCCAGGTTGGGCTGGCCGATCGTGCCGACGGCCTTGGTCGCGGCCAGCCGCTCGGCGGGCAGATAGGCCGGGAAGGGGGCGCCCGCGCTGACGGTGGTGGCGCCGACCGGGCTGAGACCGAGGGTGACGACCGAGTCCAGGGCGTCGGTGTCCAGTACCACCACCCGGCCGGCTCGGGCGGGCACGGTGGTGTCGCCGCGTGCGTGCCGGACCGTCCGGGTGCCGCCGCCGGTGCCGCTGCTCCCGCCGGTGCCGCCGTTCCCTCCGCTGCCGTCGCCGCCGGGCGGACCGGCCTTCGGCGCGGGGGTGTCGGACCCGCAGGCGGCCAGCGCCAGGCCCGGGGCGAGCCCGGTGGCGAGGCCGAGCACGGCGCGGCGGCTGAGCGGTCCAGGCATCGGCGGCACCTCCAACGTACGGGCGGGGCGCGGGAATCCCTGCCCGCGCAGCCGCCCGGTTACGCCTCGGAGCCGTTCTCCCGTCGCTGGCGCAGCAGTTCGTCGTACTCGGCCTGCACCCGGCGGTCCATGGCGAGGGTGAACTGGGCGTCGGCGACGGTCCTGGCCAGCGGTCGCACCCGCAGGATGCGCTCGGTGAGCCGGGCCGCCTCCCCGGGCGGCAGCGGGGTGTCGGTGGCCAGTGCGCTGAGCAGGTGGTCGCTGACCACCTCGATGAAGATCTCGGCGATGGCGTCCACGTGGTCCCGGGTGCGCCGGCTGGCGTCCAGCACCGCGGCGAGCGGCACGCCCTCCGCCACCAGCTCGGTGGTGGCGTCCATCAGCCGGCGGCTGACGTGGGTGATCCCGTCGTCCTCGACGGTGATGTAGCCCTGGGCGATCGATTCGGCGGTGTTCTCCTCGGTGAGCTGGTCGCCGAAGGCCGTCTTCAGTTCCTCCCAGTCCAGGCGCACCGGGGTCTCGTCGGACCAGGGCGCGACGATCGCGGCCTCCAGCCCGATCAGCTCCGCGACGTCGCGTCCGCTCTCGCCGGCGCCGATCAGTTCGGTGATGCCGCCCAGGGTGTGGCCGCGTTCCAGCAGCTCGCCGATCATCCGCAGCCGGGCCAGGTGCTCCTCGCCGTACCAGGCGATCCGGCCCTCCTTGCGGGGCGGTTGGAGCAGTTTGCGCTCGCGGTAGAAGCGCAGGGTGCGGGTGGTGATGCCGGCCGCTTCGGCCAGTTCCTCCACCCGGTACTCGCGTTTTCTGTCGCCCGCAGCAGCTCTGACCTTGTCCACGGCGATCAGCATAGGTCCGTCGGCTCGGAAGGTTCCCGGAACCGGAGCCGTCGTGCTTCTTCCATCCGGTGTCGGCACGGGCTACCCTGCCAATCATGCCAGTGATTACTGGCGCGATTGGCAGGGTTGTTCCGGGGCCGGCTCCCCGGAGAGCGTGACGATTACCGCCCCACCCTCAGGAGGAGGCCGCATGGCACCCAGCAGCAAGCGCCCCCGCTCCGGCGCGTCCGACGCATCCGGCGCGTCCGACGTGCCCGGCGCGTCCGACGTGCCCGGCGCTCTCGACGCGACCGATGCGTCCGACACGACCGGCGTCGCGGGTGCGTCCGGCGGCGCCGAAGCGCCGTCCGCGACCGGCGCCCGCGTGGCGGACCCGGCCGTCCCGCACGTCCGGGTGGCGGTGATCGGGTCCGGCTTCGGCGGCCTCGGCGCCGCGGTCCGGCTGCGCCGTGCCGGGATCACCGACTTCGTGGTCCTGGAGCGCGCGGACTCCGTCGGCGGCACCTGGCGCGACAACAGCTACCCCGGCTGCGCCTGCGACGTGCCCTCGCACCTCTACTCCTTCTCCTTCGCGCCCAACCCCGAGTGGCCGCGCAGCTTCTCGGGCCAGCCGGACATCCGCGCCTACCTGGAGAAGGTCGCCGACGTCTTCGGCCTCCGCCCCCACCTGCGCTTCAACACCGAAGTGCTGGAGGCGCGTTGGGAGAGTGAAGGGACCCGCTGGCGGATCACCACGTCGGCCGGCCAGTGGACCGCCGACGCCATCGTCTCCGCCGCCGGACCGCTCGCCGACCCGCAGATCCCGGACCTGCCCGGACTGGGAAGCTTCCCCGGCAAGGTGTTCCACTCCTCCCGCTGGGACCACGACTTCGACCTGGCGGGCAAGCGCGTGGCGATGGTCGGCACCGGCGCCTCCGCCGCCCAGATCATCCCGTCGATCCAGCCCGAGGTCGGCAAGCTGACGGTCTTCCAACGCACTCCGGCCTGGGTCCTTCCGCGCCGGGACCGCGAGATCAGCCAGCTGGAGAAGTGGCTGCACGGACGCCTGCCGGTCACCGCGAAGATCCGGCGCGGCACCCTGTTCGCCCTCCGCGAGCTCCAGGTGGACGCCTTCGTCCGCCGGCCCGGCCTTCTGCGCCTGGTCCAGCAGCTCGCCGAACGCCACCTCGCGCAGGGCGTCCAGGACCCGGCGCTGCGCGCCAAGCTCACCCCGGACTACCGGATCGGCTGCAAGCGCATCCTGCTCAGCAACACCTACTACCCGGCGCTCGCCGCGGCCAACACCGAGGTCGTCGCCTCCGGCCTGCGCGAACTGCGCGGCTCCACGCTGGTGGCGGCCGACGGCAGCGAGCACGAGGTGGACGCCATCGTCTTCGGCACCGGCTTCCACGTCACCGACATGCCCATCGGCTCCCGGGTGTTCGGCGCCGACGGCACGAGCCTGGCCGAGGAGTGGAAGGGCGGCATGGAGGCGCTGCGCGGTTCGACCGTGCGCGGCTTCCCGAACCTCTTCTTCGTCATCGGTCCCAACACCGGGCTCGGCAACAGCTCGATGATCCTGATGATCGAGTCCCAACTGAACTACATGATCGACGCGTTGACCACGCTCGACTCGGTCGGTGCCACCGCGATGCAGCCGACCGTCCGGGCCCAGCGGCAGTGGAACCTCGAACTCCAGCACCGGATGGACCGCACCGTCTGGACCACCGGCGGCTGCCGCAGCTGGTACCTCGACCCGAGCGGCCGGAACACCGTGCTCTGGCCCGGCTCCACCACCTCGTTCCGCCGTGCCACCCGCAAGGTGGACCTCGGCGAGTACGAGCTGATCATGCGTGCCGCGCCCGCCCCCGTCCGCGCCGTCCAGGCGGCCACCGCGTGAGCGGGCCGAGCGGGAGCAGTGGCCGAAGCACCCGAAGCACCCGAAGCACCCGAAGCACCGGAAGCGCCCGAAGCGTGCGGACCACCAGGAGGGGCGTGCGGGTGAACACCGCCGCCGAACGGATCGAGGAGGACGCGTGAGCGCGGTACACCTGCCCGAGGAGTACGAACCCCCGGTGGCCGTAGAGGAGTTGAGTGTCCGCTCGGCCGACGGGATCCGGTTGCACGTCGAGGTGCACGGCCAGCCCGGCGCACCCACCGTGGTGCTGGCGCACGGGTGGACCTGCTCGACCGCCTTCTGGGCCCCCGTGATCCGCGAACTCTCGGACCGCTACCGGGTGGTGGCCTACGACCAGCGCGGCCACGGGCACAGCGAGATCCCGCCGAGCCGGGTCCGCTACTCGACCCGGGCGCTCGCCGAGGACCTGTCCGCCGTGCTCGCGCGGACCGTCCCGGCGGGGGAGCGGGCCGTCCTGGCCGGGCACAGCATGGGCGGGATGACCATCATGGCCGCCGGCGGCCGTCCCGAGGTCGCCGAGCGCACGGCCGCCGCCGTGCTGATCTCCACCGGGCCGGGCGAGCTGGTGGCCGAACTCACCGTCCTGCCACCGGCCGTACGCGCGCCGCGGGTGCGTCGCTTCCTGCACCGGCAGCTGCTGCGCTCCCGGATGCCGCTCGGTCCGGTCTCGCCGGTCAGTCGGGTCGCGCTCAAGTACGCCATCATGGGGCCTGGTTCGCCCGCCGGACAGGTCGAGGCGGCGGCCCGGGTCGTGCACGCCTGCCCGACCGCCGTCCGCGCCAACTGGGCCGCGGTGCTCGACCGGCTCGACGTCCACGAGGGGCTCACCCGACTCGCCGCGCCCACGTCGGTGGTGGTCGGCACCGACGACCGGCTGACCCCGCCGGTGCACGCGCACCGGATCGTCGCCGGACTCAAGGACTCCCGGGGCCTGTTGCTGCTGCCCGGAGTCGGACACATGTCGCCGCTGGAGCGCCCGGCGGAGGTCGCCGCCGAGATCCACCGGATGGCCTCCGCGCACCTGGTCGCGCCGGCCGGCGCGGTGGGTGCGGCGGTCGCCGTGGGGGCGGCGGTCGCCGTGGGCTCCGCCGGTTCAGTGGGTTCCGCAGGTTCCGTTGACGAGAGGACCGCCGTCGCATGAACGCCATCCCGCCGTTGTCCGCGCAGGTCGTCGTCGTCACCGGGGCCGCCCGCGGGGTCGGCGCGTCGCTGGCCCGCAAGCTCGCCCGGCGCGGGGCCAAGGTCGCGCTCCTGGGGCTGGAGCCGGAGGAGCTCAAGGCCGTCGCCGCCCAGTGCGGACCGGCGGCGACCAGCTGGGAGGTGGACGTCACCGACCTCGGTGCGCTGGAGGACACCGCACATCGCATCAAGGAGCACTACGGCCGGATCGACACGGTCGTCGCCAACGCCGGGATCGCCATCGGCGGACCGCTGGCGGACAGCGACCACCGGGCGTTCAGCCGGGTCATCGAGGTGAACCTGCTCGGCAGCGTCGCCACCGCGCGGGCGTTCCTGCCGGCGCTCACCGAGAGCCACGGCTACCTGCTGCAGATCGCCTCGCTCGCGGCGCTGACGCCCGCGCCGTTGATGAGCGCGTACTGCGCCAGCAAGTCCGGGGTGGAGGCCTTCGCCCACTCGCTCCGCGCCGAGGTGGCCTACCAGGGTGTCAAGGTGGGTGTCGGGTACCTGAGTTGGACCGACACCGACATGGTGCGCGGTGCCGACGAGGACACCGTGCTGAAGCAGATGCGGACCCGGCTGCCGTGGCCGGCGAACAAGACGTACCCGCTGGAGCCCGCGGTGGACCGGATCGTCGCGGGGATCGCCCGCCGGTCCGCCCACGTGTACGCGCAGGCCTGGCTTCGGGGCATGCAGCCGATGCGCTGGCTGCTGCCGAGCCTGATCGCGGTGGTCGGCTCCAGTGACGTCGCCCGGATCGCCCCTCAGCTCGCGGCCACGGCCGCGAGTCGCCTGGGTGCCGTCGGCGCCGGGGGTGCCGCGGACGCGGCGGCCCGGGGGAGCCGGAGCGGGGCGGACGGCTGACGGTTCCGGTTGTCGGCGGGTGACGGCTGACAGGTAACAGCTGACGGATAACAGATGACAGATGACAGCTGACAGATTTCGAAATCTGTTATCTGATATCTGTCGGTTGTCATCCGTCAGCTGTCAGTCGCGTCCTCCCCGGCCGTCCCCTCCGCGATCCGTGCCAGCGTCCCCAACGCCCGCGCCAGCACGGGCAGCGGAGGCGACGCCAGCCCGACCCGGACGGCCGACGGCGAGCGCCGGGGGTCCACGGCGAACGCCGACGCGGGGGTGACCGAGATCCCGGCCCGCGCCGCCGCCGCGACGAAGGTCTCCGCCCGCCAGGCGCTCGGCAGCTCCCACCAGAGGTAGTACGAGCAGGGGTCGGCCCGCAGCCGCCGCCCCGCCAGCACCTCCCGCGCCAGCAGCTGCCGCGCCGTCGCGTCCGCCCGCTTCGCCGCCTCGACCGCGGCCAGCGTGCCGTCCCCGATCCAGCGCACCGCCGCCTCCAGCGCGAAGCCGCTCGGCGTCCACCCGCCCGACCGCAGCGCGCCCGCCACCCGCTCGCGCAACTCGGCCGGGACGACCGCGAAGCCGCTGGTCAGCCCAGGGGCCAGCCGCTTGGACAGGCTGTCCACGAGGACGGTGCGCTCCGGCGCGAGCGCCGCCAGCGGCGGCAGCTCGGGCCGCAGGAACGACCAGATGGCGTCCTCGACCGCCGGCAGGTCGAGCCGCCGGAGCTCTTCCGCCAGCGCCACCGCGCGCTCGTGCGGCAGGCTCACGCCGAGCGGGTTCTGCAGTCGCGGCTGCACGTACACGGCGCGCAGCGGCGCCGCGCGGTGGGCGGCCGCGACGGCGTCCGGCAGCAGTCCGTGCTCGTCCATCGCCAGCGGTACCAGCCTGATGCCCAGCCGCTCCGCCACCGCCTTGACCACCGGATACGTCAGCTCCTCCACCCCCAGCCGCTGCCCGGGCGGCACCAGTGCGGAGAGCGCCCCGGCGATGGCCTGCCGTCCGTTGCCCGCGAACAGCAGCTCCGCCGCGTCGACGTCCCGGGTGCCGTTCGAGAGCACCTCCGCGAAGGCCCGCCGGGCCGCGCCCGTCCCGGCCGCGCCGATCGGCCGCAGTGCCTCCCCGAGCGCGTCGGCGCGCAGCAGCGGCGCGAGTCCGCCCGCGAGCAGCTCGGCCTGGCCGGGGACGGCGGGGTAGTTGAGCTCCAGGTCCACGGGCGAGGTAGCGGGTTCGGCGAGTGCGACCCGCCCGCCGTCCGTCCCGCGCCCGGCCCGCACGAAGGTCCCGCGTCCGACCTCGCCGACGGTGAGGCCGCGTCGGGCCAGTTCCCGGTAGACGCGTCCCGCCGTCGAGCCGGCGATGCCCCGGCTGCGGGCGAAGGCCCGCTGGGTGGGCAGCTGCCCGCCGGGCCGAAGCCGCCCGTCCGCGATGGCGGCGGCGATCTCGTCGGCGATCAGTCGGTAGTCCTCCACGGCCCGCACTCCTCCTGCCCGAACGTGTCCAGTCCGAGGCCTGGCTTCCGCTGCCCGGCTTCCGACACTCAGCTTCCGACACCCGGCTTCCCACCCGGGTTCCGACGCCCCGCTTCAGGCGCCCGACCGGCATTGCACCGAGCGCAAAGACATCATTGCATCGAGCCGACCGCCCGTCCTAGCCTGCTCCCATGGACACGCTGACAACCACCGTGGACGGTCACGCCATGCTCGGGATCGCCGCCGTGGCGCTGGGCATGGTGCTGTCGCCGGGGCCCAACATGATCTACCTGGTCTCGCGCTCGATCGCACAGGGCCGCCGAGCCGGGCTCATCTCGCTGATCGGGGTCGCGGCGGGCTTCCTGGTCTACCTGGTGGCCGTGACGGCGGGGGTGGCCGCGGTGTTCTCGGTGGTGCCCGCCCTCTACACCGCGATCAAGCTGGCGGGTGCCGGCTATCTGCTCTGGCTGGCCTGGAAGGCGGTCAAGCCGGGTGGCACGGCGGTCTTCGCTCCGCAGGAGCTGTCGCCGGACCCGCCGCGCCGGCTGTTCACGATGGGCTTCCTGACCTGCCTGCTCAACCCCAAGATCGCCATCATGTACATCTCGTTGCTGCCCCAGTTCGTGGCGCCGGAGCGCGGCCACGTCGCGGTGCAGAGCCTGGTGCTCGGCCTGACCCAGATCGTGATCGCGGTGACCGTCAACGGGCTGATCGCGATGAGCGCGGGCGGCATCGCCGCCTTCCTCAACCGGCGTCCGGCCTGGCTGCGCGTCCAGCGCTATGTGATGGGCACCGTCCTCGCCGGTCTGGCCGTGCACATCGCCGCCGACCGGGCCAGGGCCGTGGCGGTCTAGCCGTGCCGGAGGGGTCCGTGCGGTCAGCGGATTCCGGAGTCGGGGTGTACGGCATCCCATTCCCGGCGGGCTTGCGCGATGGCATCGCGGTGTTCGGACGACCAGTCCGCGAGGGCCTTCACCAGGTGGGTGAGGCTGTGGCCCGTCGTCGTGAGCTCGTACTCGACCTGCGGCGGCACCGTCGGGTGCACGGTCCGGACGACCAGGCCGTCACGTTCCAGCCGACGCACGGTGAGCGTCAGCATCCGCTGCGAGATGCCGGGGACGGCGCGCTGCAGTTGGCGGAACCGGCGGACGCCCTGGGCCAGTTCGACGACGACCAGGACCGACCACTTGTCCCCGATCCGGTCGAGTACCTCGCGGATCCCGCAGTCCTCGTGCTCGTCACCGCAGCTGACGACGGGCTCGGTGGTTACGGCTGTGTGCCCCACTGACACGGAAGTGCCTCCTTACGCTCGCCGGCGCAAAACCCGCAGGATGATCCCGGTTACCGAAGAGAACCTACCGGAACGGGAAACCCCTGATGATCCTGGTTACCGGCGCCACCGGCGCCCTGGGCACGTTGATCTCCGAGCGGCTGGCGGACCGCGTGGACACCGTCCTCGGCACGCGGGACCCTCGCCGGCTCACCTCCCCGCTGCCGGTCCGCCGCATCGATTTCGACGACCCCGGCACGCTCGGCGAGGGCTTCGACGGCGTGGACGTGCTGCTGCTGGTCTCCGCGGGTTACGGCGAGGACGACACCGTCATCGCCCGGCACGGTGCGGCCATCGACGCCGCGGAAGCGGCCGGGGTGGGGCACGTCGTGTACACGAGCCTGACCGCCGACGGCGACCACCTCCCCTACGCCCTGCCGCACCGTTGGACCGAGCGCAGGCTCCGGGAGAGCGCCATGGCCTGGACGGTCCTGCGCAACGGCCTGTACGCGGAACTGCTGGGCGCGGTCGCGGCGCCGTCGGCCGACGGGCGGATCACCGCCCCGCTGGGCGAGGGCCGGCTCGCCGCCGTCGCCCGGGCGGACCTGGCCGACGCCGCGGCACGCGTGACGGTGGAGGCGTCCGCTCACGCGGGCCGCAGCTACGAACTCGTGGGCGAGCAGGCCATCGGCGGCGCCGACCTGGCCCGCGCGCACGGCGGGCACGTCACCTACGAGCCGGAGGCGCTCGCCCAGGCCCGTGCGCGCATCGCCGCGTCCGGTGCCGAGCCGTTCCAGGTGCCGATGCTGGTGGGCACCTACTCCGCCATCGCCGCCGGGTTCATGGCCCGCACCGGCGGTGACCTGCGTCAACTGCTGGGCCGCGCACCCCGGTCCCCGCTCGCGGCAGCCCTCGCGTAGCGCGGTACGCCCAAGAGAGGGGCTAGAGAGGGGCTAGAGGGTGCGGCCGGCGGTCCGGAGCAGGTCGTACCCGGCCTGTACGAATCGTCCGTCCAGGGTCGGTCCGGTGTTGGCCAGGGTGGCGACCGCGACGGCCGCCTCCGGGGCGAACCCGACGAAGGCGGTGAATCCTCGGGTCCCTCCGGTGTGGAAGTACAGGTCGCGTCCGCCCGAGTGGCGGCGGTTCCACGCCAGGCACAGTTCGTCGGAGGAGTGCGGCAGCCGCAGCCGGGCCCGTCGGACGTCGCCCAGGGCTTCCTTCAACGAGCCGCCCCCGCCGCCGGGTTGCGGCCCGTCGAGGTGTGCGCGGAGGAAGCGCAGCAGGTCGGCTCCGCTCGACCGGACCGCGCCCGCCCCGGGCAGTCCGGGGATGCTCCACGGGGGCAGTGCCCGGCGGTGCCGGTATCCGACCGCCCGGCCCGGCGCGTCCGGGTAGCAGTCCGTGGCGGCGAGGCCCAGGGGTCGGCAGACGCGTTCGGCGAGCAGCTGTCCGTACGGCAGTCCGCCGGTCTCGGCGAGCACCCGGCCGAGCAGTCCGACTCCGTAGTTGGAGTACCGGTACCGGCTGCCGGGCCTGCACCGTACGGTGGTTCGGCCGAGCGCGGTGCGCAACTGCTCCTCGCCGAACGCCGCGTACGGGTTGGCGGCCCAGTCCGGGAGGGCCACCGCGAGGAGCCCGGGCGGCAGCCGGGGCAGGCCCGAGGTGTGGGTGGCCAGGTGGAGCAGCCGGACCGGTTCGGGTGAACGCGCCTTCAGCGGCGGCCAGTCGGCCGGCAGGCGGCTCTCCAGCGTGTTGTCGAGGGCGAGTTCACCGTTTGCGGCCAGCTCGGCGAGCAGCAGTGCGGTGAACGTCTTGCTGACCGAGCCGAGTTCGAAGACGGTGTCCGGCGTGCACGGGGCCGACCGCCCGTGCCCGAGGCGTCCGTAGGACCGGACCTGCTCCCGTTCCTCGCACGCCACGGCCACCGTGACGGCGGTCGCGTACGGTTCGGCCGCCCGGACTGTCGCCCGGACGGCCGTGTCGAGCTCGTTCACCCGCTCACCCGCTCACCCGTTCGCCGCACCGCTCGCGGTGCCGTTCGCCGCACCGCTCGCGGTGCCGTTCGCCGCACCGCTCGCGGTGCCGTTCGCCGCACCGCTCGCGGTGCCGCTCGCCGCACCGTTCGGAGCGCCGCTCGCCGTACCGGTCGGAGCACCGTTCGCCGGAGCGGTGCCGCCGAGCGCCCGGGAGAGGGTGACCGTGGCGGCCACGACCGCCACCACGGCGGTGTGCTCGTGCGCCCGGATCGCCGACTCCTCGTCCTCCTCGATCGGTTCGGCGTCCCGGGGGACCAGGCCGTCGGCCCGCTGCACCGAGGCCAGGGCCTCCCAGCCCGAGCTGCCGAGGGTGGGATCACCGATGCACGCGTCGACGATCAGCAGTTCGCCGACGAGGTCCCACTGGCCGATCTCCATCCAGATGTCGAGCCAGACCGGCAGCCACGCGTGCAGGTAGTCGCGCATCGGTTCGGGCAGGTCCCCGGGCCGGGCGCCCCAGTCGGTGAGGTGGAAGACGGTGTGGGTGACCTGGTAGGCGATCGACCAGGCGATGGTCCAGGGCTCGGGGAGCGCGCCGAGCCAGGTGCGGGCGGCGAGTTCGGCCCAGTCCGGCCGGTGGCTGAGCCCGATGACCCGGCGGGCGTTCGCCACGGCGAGCTGTCGGCTGCCCTGGATCTCGACGGCGTGCACGGCCCGTAGGCGGCTGAGTGATTCGAGCAGTTCCTCCAGCGCGGCGTGCCGGTAGCCGACCCGGGCGAAGTGCGCGTAGGTCTCCAGCGGGTCGGTCACCGTGACGTGGCGCAGCTGGCGTTCGTACAGCATGTCGCCCTGGCGCAGCTGGTCCCAGGCGCCTTCGAGCATGTCGCGCGCGGCGCGGGCGTCCTGCGGTCCGGCGACGCCGTCGCGCAGCACCAGGGCGGAGGCCATCGCGGCCTCGCAGAGCGGCTTGTAGACGTCGTTCGGTTCGGCGAGGTCGATGATGGTGTTGTCCGAGAGCCGTCCCCAGCCGTTCCGGTAACAGGTGTGCAGCCAGGACAGCGCGCGGGTGCCGAGCTGTTGGGCGGTGGCGAGCACCTGGGTGTCGGTCATGACGGGGTGCCTTCCGACAGGCGCTGGGCGATCGCGAGGTCTAGCCGGGTGCGGACGGCGCCGATGCCGACCAGCCGGATCCGGTCCAGGACGGGTTCGACCTCCAGGTACGGCGGCCGGTCCTCGGCGTCGGCCCACGCGAGCCAGCGGGTGAGGCGGACGGCGGTGGTGAAGTCCCGCCGGAGCATCGAGCGGACGGTGCCGCGGGAGAGGGCCAGGAGGTTCGCGCGGGCGGCGTCGTGGACGGGGCCGTCCAGCCCGGGCAGGGCGAGCGCGGACAGCTGCGCCATCCGGACCGACCAGGCCTGCCAGCCCGGTTCCGCCGAGCCGGGCGGCGGCGCGGGCAGGGGCGGGGGTGGCGGTGCGGCGTCCGCGTACGGCGTACGGGCGAGGACCTGTCCGGCGGCCCAGTCCTGCCACGCGATCACCAGCGCGGCCTCGGGGGCGGCCGGCGCCGGTGCGGGGAAGACCCGCCGGGCCTCGGCGAGCAGTGCGGCGGTGGGCCCGTCGGGCTCGGCTCCGGTGAGCAGCTGCGGGGCGAAGAGGTCCGCGCCGAGCGCGCGGACCGCGGCCAGCAGCGGACGGGGTACGGCGGTGTCCGGGTCCGCGAGTGCGGCCGCACCCCCGGCGCCCCGGAGGGCGTCGAGGGTCCGGCCGGCCACCCGCTCGACCGCCGCGGCGTACTCGTCACGGAGAGGGGTCTCGGCGAATGGCATGGTGGTGAGGTCCTCCTTCAGGAGGTCGGGCGTGGGCGCGGGGCCCCGTGGGCACGGGGCCCTGCGGACGGGTACTGGCTACCGGATCGGCTTCTCCTTGGGACCCTTCGGGGACAGCAGGAGCAGGCCCAGCAGCAGCAGGCCGCCGGCGGCCTCGGGCAGGTACGTGGGCGCGTCGGACACGACGGCCTCGTCCTCCACCATCAAGCCGGCGAGTGTTTCGGCCTCGGTGAGCGTCGCACTGCGTGACGCCGAGGCGGTTTCGGTCCGGAACTGAGTAAGCATCAGATGTGCTCCCTCGCCTGGATTTCATCGCCCGGTCGGGCGATGCCCCTGTCCGACATTACGAGCACGATCCGATACCTGCATCCGCAACCCTCTGAGCTGCGACGTTGCACTGGGTGTGGGCTCGACTCCGGCGAGTCGGTACGGTCTGGGGCATGACCACAGCCTTGATCACCGGCGCGACCGCCGGCATCGGAGCCGCCTTCGCCCGCCGGCTCGCCCGCAGCGGCTACCGGCTCGTCCTGGTGGCCCGCGACACCGAGCGCCTGGAGCGCGCCGCCGCGGACCTGCGCGGCACGTACGACATCGAGACGGAGGTGCTGACCGCCGACCTCGCGACCGACGAGGGCATCGGCGCGGTCGAGGCCCGCCTCGCGGACCCGGAGAACCCGGTGGACCTCCTGGTCAACAACGCCGGGTTCGGGAACAAGGGTGCCTTCGGGACGGTCCCGCTCCAGGACGAGATGGACATGCTGAAGGTGCACATCGAGGCGATCCTGCGGCTGACCACGGCCGCGCTGCCCGGCATGCGCGAACGCCGCCGGGGCGCGATCGTCAACGTCGCCTCGGTGGCCGCCTTCCTGCCGCGCGGCACGTACGGGGCGAGCAAGGCCTGGGTGGTGAGCTTCACTCAGGGTGTGATGCGCGACCTCGGGGGGACGGGCGTGCGGATGATGGCGCTGTGCCCGGGCTTCACCCGGACCGAGTTCCACGAGCGGGCGGGCATGGGCACCGGCAACATCCCGGCCTGGTCCTGGCTGTCGGCCGAGCGGGTGGTGGGCGAGGCGATGCGCGACCTGGCCCGCGGCCGGTCGTTGTCCGTGCCGAGCAAGCGGTACAAGGCGGCGGTGGCGATCGCCCGGGTGCTGCCGGTCGGCGGGCTCGGCGGCCTGTCCTCCAAGGCGGCGCGTACGTACCGGACCGACTGACGGCCGGGGCGCGGCGCGGCTCTGCTCGGTGCCGCGCAGCGCGGCACGGCACGGCACGGCACGGCGTGGCGCGGGCCGGGCGGGGTCGGGAATAGAGCTGATCTCACTATTAGCTTGTCTAACTATGAGCTATCCTCTCCATATCGACCGCCCGTCCCCCGCCGCGCTCCCGCGCATCCGCGCACCGCGCCGCACCCGACCCGAGGAGGACCGCCCTTGAGGCACTCCGCCATCGACTGGACCCCGCCCGAACCCGCCGAGGGCGAGCCCCGCCCGCCGTCCCAGTGGCGGCGCATCCTGGCACTCTTCCGCCCCTACTCCGGGCGCCTCACCACCGTCGGGCTGCTGGTCGCCGCGTCCGCCGTGGTCTCGGTGGTCTCGCCGTTCCTGCTGAAGGCCGTCCTGGACACCGCCATCCCGCAGGGCCGTACCGGGCTGCTCAGCCTGCTCGTGCTCGGGATGATCCTCACCGCCGTGGTGAACAGCGTCTTCAACGTCCTCCAGACGCTGATCTCCACCACCGTCGGACAGCGCGTGATGCACGACCTGCGCACCGCCGTCTACGGCCACCTGCAGCGGCAGTCGCTCGCCTTCTTCACCCGCACCCGCACCGGCGAGGTGCAGTCCCGGATCGCCAACGACATCGGCGGCATGCAGTCCACGGTGACCTCCACGGCCACCAGCCTGGTCTCCAACCTCACCGCGGTGGTCGCCTCCGTGGTCGCCATGGCGGCCCTCGACTGGCGGCTCACCGTCGTCTCCATCGTCCTGCTCCCGCTGTTCGTCTGGATCAGCCGCCGGGTCGGGCAGGAGCGCAAGAAGATCACCACCGAGCGGCAGAAGCAGCTGGCCGCGATGAGCTCGGCCGTCCAGGAGTCGCTCTCGGTCAGCGGAATCCTGCTCGGCCGCACGATGGGCCGCTCCGACTCGCTCGCCCACGAGTTCACCGACCAGTCCGACCGGCTCGCCGACCTGGAGGTCCGGGCCAGCATGGCCGGGCGCTGGCGGATGAACACCATCCAGATCGTGATGGCCGCGATGCCCGCGCTGATCTACTGGGCGGCCGGGCTGACCTCCGCCGCCGGTGCGCCGATCGTCTCGGTCGGCACGCTGGTCGCCTTCGTCACCCTCCAACTGGGCCTCTTCCGCCCCACCGTGAGCCTGCTGTCCACCGGCGTGGACGTACAGACCTCGCTCGCCCTCTTCCAGCGCATCTTCGAGTACCTCGACCTGCCGGTGGAGATCGCCGAGCCGGCCGACCCGGTCGACCTCGCCGACATTCGCGGCGAGGTCCGCTTCGAGGCCGTCGACTTCCGCTACGACCCCGCGCAGGAGCGGCCGACCCTCTCCGGCGTCGGGCTCGAGGTCCCCGCCGGGAGCTCACTGGCCGTGGTCGGCGAGACCGGCTCGGGCAAGACCACCCTCAGCTACCTCGTCCCCCGGCTGTACGACGTCACCGGAGGCCGGGTCACCCTGGACGGCGTGGACGTCCGCGACCTCTCCTTCGACACCCTGGCCCGCGCGGTCGGCGTGGTCTCCCAGGAGACCTACCTCTTCCACGCCTCCGTCGCCGAGAACCTGCGCTTCGCCAAACCCGGCGCCACCGACGAGGAACTGGTCGCCGCCGCCCGCGCCGCACAGGTCCACGACACCATCGCCGCCCTGCCCGACGGCTACGACACCCTGGTCGGCGAACGCGGCTACCGCTTCTCCGGCGGCGAGAAGCAGCGCCTCGCGCTCGCCCGGACGATCCTGCGCAACCCGCCGGTGCTCATCCTCGACGAGGCCACCAGCGCGCTGGACAACCGCACCGAGCGCGCCGTCCAGCAGGCCGTGGACACCCTGGCCGCCGGCCGGACCACCATCACCATCGCGCACCGGCTCTCCACCGTCCGCGCCGCCGACCAGATCGCCGTCCTGGACCGCGGCGAGGTGGTCGAACTCGGCACCCACGAGGAGCTGGTGGAGCTCGACGGCCGGTACGCGGCCCTGCTGCGCAGGGAGGCGCCGGAGCCGGCCGCCGTCCTGTCCGACGCCGCCCTCGGGCACGCCTGAACCCGTCGGCGGTGTGGTCGCCGACGGGTCCGGGGGAGGAGCGTTCGGGGGCGCCGAGGGGCGGCCGCTGCCGGAACGGTCAGGCCGCCTTCGGCACCTCGTTGTAGGTCTGCGCGACCTCCTGGCCGGAGAGCCGCTGGATCGCCGCCATCACCTCGTCGGTCACCTGCCGGCGGGCCTTCAGTGAGCGGGCCTGCCCGTGCAGCTCGTCGAAGTGCAGCGGCTCGCCGAAGCGGACCGTCACCTTCTTGACCCGCGGCAGCCGCTTGCCGACCGGCAGGATCTGCTCCGGCCCCTCCAGCGCCACCGGTACCACCGGGACGCCCGCGGTCAGCGCGAGCCAGGCGACACCGGTCTTGCCCCGGTAGAGCCGGCCGTCCAGCGAACGGGTGCCCTCCGGGTAGATGCCGAAGGCCTTGCCGGACTCCAGGATCTCCAGCGCCGACTCCAACGAGGCCTGAGCCGAACGGTAGGTGCCGCGCTCGACGGGCACCGCGCCGATCGCCTCGAAGAAGTCCTTGGAGAGCCGGCCCTTGAGCCCGGTGCCGGTGAAGTACTCGGCCTTGGCGAGGAAGTGGACCCGGCGCGGGGCGGTCAGCGGGATCACCACGCTGTCGATGAACGACAGGTGGTTGCTGGCCAGGATCACCCCGCCCTTGCGCGGTACGTTCTCGATCCCCTCGATGTCCGGCCGCCAGATTCCCCGCGAAACCGGTTTCAGCACCAGCTTGGTGACGAGGTCGAGCACGATTCCCTCCCTGGACGAACGACCGCCCGGGAGGTGCCCGGGCCTGCAATCAGATCCGCAGACTACGACACCCACCCCCGCGCGCGTCCACTCCCGCCGACCGTGGCGAACACCACGGACGGGTAGGGTACGGCCGTCCGAACCGAGCACGACCCCGCAGTACCCAGGAGGGCACGATGGAGACCACCGAGGCGATCAAGGCCTTTTTCGACCGCTTCGACCAGGACGGCGACGGCAAGATCACCGCGGCCGAGTACGCGGTCGCCGCGAACGAGATGGGCGACCACGACGTCACCATCTCGATGGCCGAGGCGCTCATCAACAGCATGGACACCAACCACGACGGTGTCCTGACCTTCGAGGAGTTCCTGGCCGCCCGCCGCCGCTGAACCCGTGCCGACGGGGCCGGTCACCGTACCGGCGGCCACCGGCCCCGTCCGCAGTCCGGCTTCCCGCCCGCACTCCGGCCTCCCGCCTACAGGTCGGCCTCCCGTCCGCAGGCCGGCCTCCCGCCTACAGGCCGGCCTCTTGTGCGGAGGCCTACTCCGCCACCGGGAACACCCGGCGCACCACCCGCTCCGCCGCCCCGCCGTCGTCCCAGACGCAGAACTTCGCCCGGAACCGCGCCCGCGCCGCCGGTGCCCGGTCGCCCGCCAGCAGCGCCCACGCCAGCTCCGACGCGGTCTCCGCGACCGCCCCCGGCGGCTCGGCGAACAGGTCGAAGTAGACGCCGCGCTCGCGCTGGTACTCCTCCCAGTCCGGTGCGAAGACCACCACCGGCCGGTCCAGCACGGCGTAGTCGAACATCATCGACGAGTAGTCCGTCACCAGCACGTCCGCCGCGAGGTAGAGGTCCTCGACGGTCGGGTGGGCCGAGACGTCGACGATCTCCGCCGCCTCCCCGGCGGCCGTCAGGTCGCCAGGCCCCCCGGTGTGGAAGTAGTGCGTGCGCACCAGCAGCGTGAAGTCCGGGCCCAGTTGCCGGGCCAGCTCCGCCAGGTCCAGCAGCGGCACGTAGCCGCCCTTGCCGCCGCGGTGGGTCGGGGCGTACAGCACGGCCCGGGTGCCCGGCCGCAGGCCGAACCGCTCGCGCATCGCGCGCACCTCGTCCTCGGTGGCGTCGGCCAGCCGGTCGTTGCGCGGGTACCCGGTGTCCAGCATCTCGTAGCGGCCGGGGAAGGCGCGGGCGAAGTGCTCGCTGGTGTGCGGGTTGGAGGAGACCAGGAAGTCCCAGCGGTCGATGGCCTCCTGGAGCTGGTCGAAGTCCATCCCCTCCGCCGCCGACGGGTGGTCGCGCAGGTCCATGCCCATCGCCTTGAGCGGGGTGCCGTGCTGGGTCTGGACGTGCACCGAGCCCGGCCGCTTGACCATCGTGCGCGGGAAGTTGACGTTGTTGACGAAGTACTTGGCGGTCGCCATCACCTTGAGGTAGGCGGGGGTGTTGACGATCACGTACGGCACGCCGGTCGGCAGCGTCGCGGCCTGCCGCCGGTTCTCCACCACCCACACGCCCCGCACCTGCGGCGCGAGTTCCTTCGCCTTCTCGTAGATCGCCGCCGGACTGCACGCGTAACCCCGGTGCCAGTACGCGGCGTAGACGGCCAGGTGCTCGTCCAGCGGCAGCCGGCGGAAGGCGTTGTACGCGGTGAACCGGGCGCCGCTGCGCACCCCCTTCTTCACCGCGGGTGCCACCGCCCTCGCCCCGCGCTTGAGTTCGCGCGGCAGCCGGCCCGTGCGGCGCAGCTCGGCGTACGCGATCCGGGCGCCGCGCGCGGCCAGCCGGTACTGCACGCCGCGGACCCCGCCGGGGAAGCGGTAGCCGGCCGGGCGGTGCCGGGCGAAGTGCCGGGTGATCCGCTGGAAGAAGTCCCGGCGCAGGTCGGCGGGGACCAGCCCGGGGGTGTCGTAGACGTTGAGCGCCTGGCGGACGGTGCGGTCGAACACCAGGGTGCGCAGCGAGTCCGGGACGGGCCGGCCGGGACGGTCCGGGCGGTCCAGGAAGGCGAAGATCGCGTCGTACTGGGCGAAGACGTCGCCGTGCTTGGGGGAGGCGGTCGCGGTGATCGCGCCGTCCCGGCCGCGCCGGTAGTTGTAGCAGGGGCGGTCGAGGTAGCGCAGCCGCCCGGCCGCCAGCAGCGCGGGGTAGGTGACCGAGATGTCCTCGTAGTAGCCGCGGCCGAAGGAGACACCGAGACCGTCCAGGAACTCCCGGCGGAACACCTTGTTCCACACCGACATCACGGTCTGGAACAGCGCCGGGTGATCGGCCAGCGTGCTGCCCTCGACCAGCGGCGAGCCGGTCAGCACATGGCGCCAGGGGTTGGACTCCGTCCCGCCGTCCGGGTAGACGTGGGTGAAGTCGGTGATCAGCACGTCGGCGGGGGCCTCGCGGCGGCGCTCCTGCGCCAGCTCGTCGAGGATCACGCTCACGGTCCGCTCGGGCACCCAGTCGTCGCTGTCCACGAACCAGACGTACTCGCCGCGCGCCTCGGGCAGGGCGGCGGTGCGGGCACCGCCGAGGCCCTGGTTCTCGGTGAGGTGCAGCACCCGCAGCCGGGGGTCGCGGGCCGCGTAGGCGTCCAGGATCGCGCCGGAGCCGTCGGGGGAGAGGTCGTCGACCGCGATCACCTCGAAACGGGACTCCAGGGCGGGGGTGTCGCCGAGGATCGAGTCGAGGCAGCGCGGCAGATACCGCTCCACGCCGTGGACCGGGAGCACGATGCTGAGGAGGAGGGACACGCTGGCCGAGTCTACCGATCCACCGGGCGCGACCTGCGTGGACGTCCGCCGCGGAGCCGGGCGGGGGCGGGGCGGGGCGCGTACGGGGCTGGGGCAGGGCTTGTGTGGGGCTTGGGAAGGGCTGGGGTGGGGCCTGGGCGAGGCCCGGGTGGGGACCCGCCGGAGAACCCGGAACCGCCGGTGCCGGGCCCCTCGCGGGGCGGCACCGGCAGTCAGGTGGCGGCCCGGCCGACCCTCGACGGCCGACCGCCTGTCCGGGTACCGCGCGAGCCTGGCCACCGCAGCGTCGAGGCGGCCGGGCAGTGGCTCGCGGGAGCCGGAGTTCTTCATCACTCGAACACGCGCCTGGGTGCGATGCGGGCACGGGCGCGTGCATCAGATATTGCTTGGAGCTTCGGCGGGAGTCAATCCCTCGAATGTGTTCACTTCATGAAGTCGGTCGGCGTCGGACGGTGAGGCCCGGGGTCGAGTCCCCGATCGGGCCCCGGTCGCTTCGGCGGGTGCG
Organism: Kitasatospora sp. NPDC056446; assembly: GCF_042796115.1. NCBI lineage: Bacteria > Bacillati > Actinomycetota > Actinomycetes > Kitasatosporales > Streptomycetaceae > Kitasatospora > Kitasatospora sp. NPDC056446. The sequence continues at coordinate 20,916 of NZ_JBHTRF010000006.1, forward strand.
CCGGTGATCGCTTTGTCGATCTGGCGGCTGTCCCCTATATGGGGAGCCCATGGGACGCCCTTGGGCTCCCCGTGGAATGCGCTCGGGCGGGGGTGCTCGCGGGGCCCGTGCGGGGGTGTGCGTGGGGTGGGTGTGGGGGTGTGCGTGGGGTTGCGCCGGGCGCGTGCCGTACGCGCGGGCGCCGGGGTCGCACCTCTTGGCCCTGATGACGGATAGCCGGTCGTGCACCATCATTGATGCCTAGTCGTGACCGGCCGGGTGGCCCCTGGTGCATCGTCAGTTGACGCCGCACGATACGGTGGCACAACACCAAGGACGGTTGCGCGAAGGCCGTCTGTCACGGATAGTCTTCGCCTCACGGCCCTGGCGCCTCGTAGGGGTGGGAAAACTGATGGAACACATGCAAGTGCGGACTCGGCCCCGTGTGCCGGCGATCCAGTGCGGTGTCGGCACGACCGGCCGCCGGATCGAACGACACCTGGCCGTGCTCGGCGCGCCCGCACTCCCGGCGGTGGACACCGCCGAGGCGCTCGGGCTGATAAGGGAGCTGACGCCGCGCGGCGCCGGGGCCCCGACGACCCGTCGTCGCCACACCAGGATCTCGCTGCTGACGCCGCTGCGTCGGCTGCGGCGAAGCCTCTTCGGCGGGCGCGGCTAGGAGCTTCGGCCCCAGTCGTCGTCCCGATCGGGATCAGACCCGGTGGACCGTCCGGTCCGCCGGGTCCTTGGCGTGCCCTGGGGAGGGTGGTGCCCGGCGTCGCGCGGCGAGGCGTGATGTGCGGGGCGGGGTGGGGTGGGGCGTGCCGGGGCTTCGCCGAGGGCCCGCTGTGGTCTGAACCTTTCACCCTACGCGAGTTTGCCCCTCGGGCAGGCCCACTCGGCGAGGGAGTACTCCCGGTCCCCTGACCTGGGACAGGATGGCGCCATGGCGGACAACAACCACTCCAACCCGACCGGTCTGTTCCAGACCACCACCTTCGAGATCACCACGGGCAGCCGCGAAGTCGCGCTCGACATCACCGACCGCTGTGCCGCGTTCCTCGACGAGCGGGCCGCCGGGCGCGACGGACTGCTCAACGTCTTCGTCCCGCACGCCACCGCCGGGATCGCCGTCCTGGAGACCGGCTCCGGCAGCGACGACGACTTCCTCGCCACCCTGCGCGAACTGCTCCCGGCCGACGACCGCTGGCGCCACCGGCACGGCAGCCCCGGCCACGGCCGGGACCACGTGGTGCCCGGGCTGGTCGCCCCGCACGCCACCCTTCCGGTGCTCGGCGGCCAACTGGCGCTCGGAGTCTGGCAGTCCGTGGTGCTGGTCGACACCAACGGGGACAATCCGCGCCGAACCGTCCGGCTGTCCTTCCTGGGCTGACCCCTGCCCGGAGGTGCTCCTGGTGTCGATGCCACGGGCAGTCGTCGGCGGGGCGGTGGTGGGGCGTGGCGGTGGCGGCGAACTGGGTTCAGCGGACAGCTTTCAGACGACAGATTTCAGCGAACGTTTTCTGAAATCTGTTCGCTGTCGTCTGTCGTCTGTCGTCTGTCGTCTGTCCGCTGAACGTTGAACGCTGTCCGCCCCCTGCGGTCGTCGGTCCCGCTCGGCGCCGGGCCCGACCGGGCGGCCCGTCTTGCGGCGGGGCGGAACGGCGGAGTAGGAAGGCGGCATGAGCGACAGTATGACGAACGAGGACCCGGCGGTCTGCGAACTCCGCCCGGACGGCGACGCGGAGGCCGCGCTGCGGCACGACCCGGCGAACACCGCGCCCCGCGCCGACTGTGTGCTGTGCGGCGAGCCGACCGAACTGCCCGCCGACCGACCGGGCAGCACACTCTGCCCGGTGTGCGCCTGGCAGCAGGCACAGCGCATCGCCTGCTCGGGCTGACGCCGGCCCCCGGCGCTGACCCTGGTCCCAGGCCCCCGGCCGCGCCCCGGCTACGCGTCCTCGCGGTCGGCCAGGGCCAGGGTCGAGCCGCGGCGGCCCTTGCGGACCAGCAACTGGGCCGGGATGCGGCTGCGCAGGTCGGCGACGTGGCTGACGATGCCGACCGCCCGGTCCCGTTCGCGCAGGCCGTCGAGGACGTCCATCACCTCTTCCAGGGACTGCTCGTCGAGGGTGCCGAAGCCCTCGTCGATGAACAGTGTGTCCAGCGGCATGCCGCCCGCCTCGTCGGTCACCACGTCGGCCAGGCCCAGGGCGAGGGAGAGCGAGGCGAAGAAGCTCTCTCCGCCGGAGAGGGTCGAGGTGTCCCGCTCGGTGCCCGTCCATGCGTCCACCACCCGCAGGGCCAGGCCCGAGCGCTTGGTCCCGGCGCCCCGGCCGTCGCTGTGCACCAGGGTGTAGCGGCCGCCGGACATCCGGACCAGCCGGTCGCTGGCCGCCGCCGCGACCTGTTCCAGCCGGGCTGCCAGGACGTACGACTCCAGGCGCATCCGCAGCCGGTTCTCGGCGGAGGTGCCGGCGGCCACCGAGGCGAGCCGGTTGATCCGCCCGTACCGGTCGAGAGCCGGGGCCAGTTCGGCGGCGAGCGCGGCCAGCTGCCGGCCGATCGCGGCGAGCGCCGCGCACCGCTCGTCGGCCGCCGCCCGGGTGGCGTGCGCCTGTCCGAGCCGGTCGGTGGCGGCGAGGAGTGCGGCCGCGGCGGCGGGCAGGTCGACCGGTGGGAGCTCTGCGGCCTCGACCAGTTCCGGCAGTGCCAGTTCGCGCCCGGCGGCGGCGGTCTCCGCGCGGTGCCGCTCCAGCCGGGCCTCCAGCCGGTCGCGTTCCTCGCGTGGCAGCAGCACCGCGAGTGCCGCCCGGGCGTCCGGGAAGCCGGCCGTCGCGGCGGCCTCGGCGAGTTCGTCCTCGGCCGCGCCGAGCCGCGTCGCCGCCTCCGTGCGGGCCCGGGCTGCGGCGGCCGTGGCGGCGACCGCCTCGGTGAGCCGGGTCAGGGCCGCGGCCCGGTCGGCGACCGAGGCCGCCTCGCCCCGGGCCGCCGCGACCCGGGCGGCCAGCGTCTCCCGCTCGGCGCCGAGCAGTTGCAGCCGGTCGGTGAGGACGGCGGCACGCTCCTTGGCCTCGCGCAGTTCGTCGAGCCGGCGGGTGCGGTCCTGGGACAGTCGGACGATCTCCTGCCCGACCCGGCCGAGCGCCTCCGCCGTCTGCCGGGCCGCGCGGTGCTCGCGGTCCAGCTCGGTGAGGGCCCGCGCGAGTGCCGCCGTACCGTCCGGCCCGGCCGCTCCGGCGGCCGTGGCCTCGCGCACCCGCAGGGCGGTGAGCGCTTGGTCGGCCGTCGTCCAGGCGTGCTCGGCGGCGGCCTGGGCGCGGCGGGCCCGCTCCTCGTCCTCGGCGCCGACCCGGCTGCCGGGCGCCGCCTCGGCGGGCGACGGGTGCGCGGGCGAGCCGCAGACCCGGCAGGCCTCGCCCGAGCGCAACTGTTCGGCCAACTCGGCGGCCATTCCCGAGAGTCGACGGTCCCGCAGGTCCAGACTGTGCTCGCGGGCGTCCAGCGCGGCGGTGCGCAGCCCGGCGACCCTCGGCTCGGCCGCGGCGATCTCCGCGTGCAGTCCGTCACGCTCCCGGGCCGCGTCCAGGCGGACGGTCGACTCGGCGCGCTGACGGTCGAGTTGCTCGACCCTGGTGGTCGCCGTCTGGGCCTGCGCTTGCTGCGCCTCCAGGCGGCCCAGCTCGTCCTCGAACTCGGACAGCCAGTCCTCGGCCTCCTCGGCCAGTGCCTCCGCGGCGGCCCGGTCCCCCGTCAAGGAGTGCTGCTCGCGGGCGAGTTCGGCGCAGCGCCGCTCCTCCGCGCGGGCCGCCTCCAGTCGGACGACCTCGGCACGCAACCGCAGTTCGGCCTCGGCCAGGTCGGCGGCGCCGGCTCCGCCGAGCCTGCGGGCCTCCTCGCCGGGGGCGGCGGCCAGGGCCTCCCGCCGGTGGTCCTCCGATGCCTGCGCGCGCCGGTGCGCCTCGGCCGCGTTCTCCCTCAGCCGCAGTGCGGCCTCCACCCCGACGGCCTCCTGCGCGGCGGCCAGCCGCCGCCGGTCCGCCGCCGCCGCGGGCTCGAACCCGGCGAGCCGCTCGGCCCGGTCCCGCGCCTCGCGGTGGCGGCGCTGCCGCCCGGCCAGGTCCTCGGCGGCCTCGCGGTCCTGTTGGGCCGTGCGCTGCGCGGCCCGGGCGCCGGCGAGCGCGGCGTCCGCGACGGTGAGCTGTTCGGCCGCGCCGCAGCGCAGGACGGCCGCCCAGCCGAGCACCCCGGAGGTCAGCCCGGCGTCGCCGTCCTCGGCCGGGACCCAGTTCCCGGCGGGCTCGGCACCCGGACCGGCCGCCTGCTCCGCCTTGCTGGCGAGGTCGCGCAGCCGGCGCCGGCCGGCCTGGACCGCCGTCTCCTGGGCGCGCCGCTGCTCCGCCAGCCAGTCCTCGACGAGCCGGTACCGCTCGGTGTCGAACAGCCGCCGCAGCAGCTTGCCGCGCTCCTCGGAGTCGGCCTTGAGGAAGCGGGCGAAGTCGCCCTGCGGCAGCAGGACCACCTGGCAGAACTGCTCCCGGTTCATGCCGACCAGCCGGTGGATCTCCTCCCCGGCCTCCTGGTGCGACTTGCTGATCCCCTGCCAGCCCGGCGAGCCGTCGCCCGCGTCGGCGACCCACTCGCGCAGCAGGGTCTGCGACCGTTCGACGGTGGTGCCGGTGCCGACCTTCTTCGGCCGGCGCTGTTCCGGCAGCCGGGTGATCTGCAGCCGCCGCCCGCCGAGGGTCAGCTCCAGCCGGACCTCGGTCAGCCGCTTCGGGTCCGCGTGGTCGCTGCGCAGCCGGTTGGCGCGGCGGGTGCCCGGCGTCTCGCCGTACAGGGCGAAGCAGACCGCGTCCAGCACGCTGCTCTTGCCCGCGCCGGTCGCGCCGCGCAGCAGGAACAGCCCGCCGGCGGCGAGCGCGTCGAAGTCGACCGTCTCGGAGCCCGCGAACGGGCCGAAGGCGGTGACCGTGAGCCGGTGCAGCCTCATCGGGGCAGGTCCGCCTTCCGGTCGTTGCTCTCCCGGACGTGCTCGAAGCCCTCGCGGAGCCAGCCGAGCTCGTCCGGCTCCGGGTCGGCACCCGGGCGGACGTGGCGCAGGAAGCCTTCGGCGATGTCCAGGTCGTCCCGGCCGCTGACCCGGGCCGCGTACGACAGGGACGGCTCGGCCTCCGTCTCCTCCGGGTCGAACAGCAGCTGGAGGGTGTGCGGGAAGCGGCGGCGCAGCTTCTCCATCGGTTCGCTCGGACGGGCCGCGTCGGTCAGCGTGGCCTGCACCCAGGACTGCTCGTGCTCGGCGTACCGCTCGTCGGTGAGCAGGGCGTCGAGGGTGTCGCGCAGCGTCGCGAGACGGCGCGGCTCGGGGCAGTGGACGCGCTCGGCTGTGACCGAACCGTCGGCCGCCAGATCGACCAGCCACATGCTCTTGCGCTGGTTCGTCTCGGAGAAGGAGTAGGCGAGCGGGGAGCCGCTGTAGCGCAGGTGCGGGGCGAGCGTCTGGCAGCCGTGCAGGTGGCCCAGCGCGACGTAGTGCACCCCGTCGAACACCGATGCCGGTACCGCCGCGACCCCGCCGACCGCGATGTCCCGCTCGCTGTCGCTGGGCGCGCCGCCGGTGACGAAGGCGTGCGCCAGGACCACCGCCCTCGTCCCTGCCGGGCGCGCCGCCAGATCGGCCCGCACGGTGTCCATCGCCGCCCCGAGCACCGCCGCGTGCCCGCCCTTCGACAGCCCGAACCGCTCGCGTACCAGGGTGGGCTCCAGGTACGGCAGCCCGTACACCGCGACCGGCCCGTGCCCGTCCGCCAGCACCACGGGCGCGGCGCACTCGCCGGGGTCCGTCCGCAGGTGGATCCCGGCCCGCCCGATCAGCCCCGCCCCGACCCCGAGCCGGCGGGCCGAGTCGTGGTTGCCGCTGATGAAGACCGTCGGCACGCCGAGGCCGGCCAGTCGGTGCAGCACGTCGTCGAACAGGGCGACGGCCTCCAGGCCCGGCAGCGCCCGGTCGTACACGTCACCCGCGACCAGCACGGCGTCCACGCCCTCGGCCCGGACCACATCCACCAGGTGGTCCAGGAAGGCCCGCTGGGCGTCGTGCAGGCTCTCCCGGTGGAACGAACGCCCGAGATGCCAGTCGGAGGTATGCAGCAGTCGCATGGTCCCCGACCCTAACCCGCACCACTGACAATCCCACCCGTACCGGTGGAGGCATGCGTCTCACCGGTCGACGGAGGGCACCGCCGTGCGCCGGGTCCCGGTGCCGGCCCGGCGCCTGCGCGCACCTCCCGTGTTCGATTACTCGGGGTGGATTGTCAGTGGCTCTGTGTATGTTCCTCGACGTCGGCGGCCCCGCCGTTCGGGGCGGCCGGCGCTGTCGGGTATCGGGTGTCGGACGAATGAGACGGAGGAGCCATGGCTGCGATGCGGGAGTCGGTACGGGAATCGATGCGGGAGCCGGTGCGTGAGATGCTGCGTGAGGCGGCGGGGGCCGCGGGTGCGCGGTCGCTGCGGGGGCGTCGGCGGGTGCTGGTGCTGACCGGGCGGAAGCGCGGCTCGGGGCCCGGTGCCGGGTCGGGCGGGTCGGGCGCCGGGCCCGGTGGGGCGGCGCCGCCCGGGGGCGGGCGCCCGCCGGGCGCGCGTGCGGATGACGGCGCGGGCGGTGGCGCGCGGTCGTCGCGCGGCGGGCGGGCCCGGGGCGCGCCGCCGCAGCCGGTCGCGGTGGCGCTGGCCGTGGCGGCCGGGGACTTCGCCGGGCTCGCGCGGTACGGGCTGTTCGGCGGGTTCAGCCACCGGGACTACCTCCGGCAGGCCGAGGAGCAGCTGACGGCCCTGTACCGGCAGGGCCTGGAGGTGCACCTGCGGGTCCTGGAGGCGGACGACTTCGAGGACTACTGCGAGGCGCTCGGCCTGGACCCGAGGATGCCCGCCGCCCGGGTCGCCTACGCGGGCGATCCCGACCTGGCCGGGGAGCCGTTCGTCTACGCGGGCCAGCGGCTGGCCGAGCTGCTGCCGGTGCTGATGGACGACCACCGGGCCCGGGTGCGGATGTCCGTGGCCTGCGCGGCCCTGCTGGACGCCGTCGGCGACGACCCGGCCGGGCAGCGCCGGCTGGCGGCGGTGATGCGGTACGTGACATCGGTCTACCTGGCGCTCGCCGAGGGCGCGGGGGAGGGCTGCCACCTCCTGACGCTGCGCTGCCACGGCCCCGAGGACGGCGAGGAGCTCACCTCGGCGGTGGACGTCTGCGTCGAGGAGGGGCAGCTGTACCCGGCGGGGCGGGACACCGAGGCGTTCTGCGTCACGCTGGCGGCGGGTGTGGCCTCCGGGGGTGCGGGGGCGGTGCTGCTGCACGGCGATCCGTCGGTCGGCGGCCGGTCCGTCCCGGCGCCCGGCGGCGGTTCGGAGGATCCCGCCTCCGGTGCCGCCCGGGCCCGGCCGCCGGTGCGCGGCTGGGCGCTGGCCGGCGGGCGGCTGCGCCCGATGACCGCGCACGAGGTGTTCGACGAGCTGGCCGACGACGCCGCGCGCGGACTGCCGTTCCCGCCCGGGGTGGATCCGCTGCCCGGATTCCCGCTGCCGGGGTTCCCGCCGCCCGGCTTCCCGGCGCCCCGGGACGGGGGTGCGCCGCTGGGATGATCAGGGGGTTCATCGATTCCGCGTCCACCATGCGGCGCTGGGGACTGTTCATCGACCGCCTGTTCGGGGAAGATTCGGAGAAGATCAACAGCAGGAGCGCGGTACCCCACGCCGTCGCTCCGGCCGCTCCGCTCCGTACCGCGCCCCGCAGGTCCCCTCCGCGCACCGCCGGTCCGGCGAGCCCGACAGCGAGAGGGGGACGCATGAGCGAGCGGGGCGAGCTCGGCACCAGGGGGCGCGCGCAGACGGACACCCCGGCCGGCACCGCTGTCGACGAACCGTCCGATGACTCTTCCGGCACCTTCGGCATCTCCGGCACCTTCGGAGCGATCGGAGAGATCGGTGAGATCGGCGAGGCGAGAGCATGAGCCCGATCGAGTACAGCCCGGAGATCGCCGAGCTGCTCGGCAGGGTGCGGCGGCGCCCCACCGCGGGCTGGCCCTGGCGGCCGGGCGAGCAGGTGCCGGACGGGCTGCCGGTCAAGCAGTCCTGGGGGTGGCTGTTCGCCCCGGACGGGCGGGTGCTCACCCTGGTGAACCCCAGGGACGGGATCTGCTCACTGCCCGGCGGCTCGCTGGAACCCGAGGACGGCGGGGACCCGGCGGCCGCGCTGGCCAGGGAGGCGGCCGAGGAGGCGCAGGCGGTGATCGGCCGGCCGTACTACCTCGGCTACCTCTACGACCGGGTCGGCTCGGCGAACGGCGGGCACGAGTGCGCGCGGGTCCGGATGGCGGCCGCGCTGCGGGCGGTCGGTCCGAGTACGGCCGATCCGGCCTCGGGGCGGCACTACCGGCGGCTGCTGGTCGCGCCCGGGCTCGCCGTCGAGCTGCTGGGCTGGGGTGCGCCCGGGCTGCGCCAGGCCCGGGTGGCAGTCGCCACCGCCGTCCGCTGGCTCGGCGTGCCCGCGGCCGCGAACGAGGAGATCGAGGAGCTGCCGGTCGAGGGCTGCACGGTCTCCCCGGGCACCGTGTACCCGGGCGGCGGCCACCCGGGCGCCCGGGGCTGATCCGGGCGCGGGAGGCGAGGGGCGCGCTCCGGTCCTGAGCGCCGCCCGGCAGGTCGGTCCCGAAGGCGGGCCCACCGGCGGTCGTCCAGCCGCTCGTGCCCGTGGTGCCCGCTCGCGCCCGTGGTGCCTGCCGCACCCCAACGTGCCTGCGGTGCCTGCCGCGCTCGCCGTGCCTGCTCGTGCCCGCTGAACCCTTTCGGTATCCACCACACCCGTCGGCCTCGACCGCGAGCACTGACGCAGGCTCACGCCGGACGGGTTCGCCCCGCGCCGTTCGCGTCCTCCTCGCGCCCGTTGTCGCGCTCTGGCATCCGACCCCGGCCCGCCTCGAAACTGACTCGACGGTGGTCGTACACCGACGCCTGGCTTACCGGGCCCTGAATTTAAGCAAGTTGCCGGTCTACGCGCGCAGTACTACGCGCATCGAAATACACCCGGGCTGACCAGCGGTGACTCACGGACTGTCGGTGACAGTTCACTTCTCTGCTATCAGACGGCTCGTCAATGTCTTTGGCATGACCGCTTCCGGGTTGAGCTACCGCCTGGTATCACTTCTGTGACCCGCGCCACGTCAACCCTGGAGGTGTGATGATCCGCCCCGCCCGTGCCCTCTCCATCGCCGCGATAGCAGCCGGCCTGACCATGACGACGCTCTTCGCCGCAGCGTCGGCCAACGCAGCCGGTGTCAACTACGTGGCCCTCGGCGACTCGTACTCCGCCGGGGTAGGTGCCGGCAGCTACCTGAGCGACAGCGGTAGCTGCAAGCGCAGCACCAACGCGTACGCGTACCTCTGGAAGAACGCGCACTCGCCGTCCTCCTTCAAGTTCGTCGCCTGTTCGGGTGCGAAGACCGGCGACATCCTCAACAGCCAGATCTCCGCCCTCGACTCCAGCACCACCCTGGTCAGCATCTCGGTCGGCGGCAACGACGCCGGGTTCGCCAGCACCATGCAGACCTGTGTCCTGGGCTCGGACAGCGCCTGCCTCGACGCCGTCAACACGGCCAAGAACTACGCGGTCAACACCCTGCCCGGCCAGCTGGACCAGGTGTACTCGGCCATCAAGTCCAAGGCGCCGAGAGCCCACGTCGTGGTGATGGGCTACCCGCACATCTACAAGGTCGGAGGTGACTGCGTCTTCGGCATCGGTGACACCAAGCGCGCCGCCATCAACGGCGCGGCCGACACCCTGGACGGCGTGCTCGCCAAGCGCGCCGCCAACGCCGGCTTCACCTTCGGTGACGTCCGCGGCATCTTCACCGAGCACGAGATCTGCGGCAGCCTCACCACCTGGCTCAACAGCACCACCCTGCCGATCGACGAGAGCTACCACCCGAAGGCCTCCGGCCAGGCCGGTGGCTACCTGCCGGTCTTCTCGCAGTCCTGACGGTCTGCGACGGCAGGACCGCCACCATGACGGTCCGTAGGCATGGCGGTCCGTAACACCGGCGGTCCTGGCACTCGCGGCCTGTGGTACTCGCGGTCGTGGCACCCGCGGTCTGTAGCACCGGCGGCCCGTACCGCCGGTGCGCCCGTGGAAACCGGTGCCGCCGCCCCCTCCGAAGCACGGGGAGGGGGCGGCGGCACCGCCGTCTCAGCTCCCGGTCGCGGCAGGGTCCGGGTCCGGGTCCGGGGGTGCGACCGGGGCCGGACCGGTCGGCGGGAACGGCACGGCGGCGAGGAGCGGCAGCAACTCCGCCTCCTCGTGGTCGAGGTGCGCCTCCAGCTCGGCCGACATCCGGTCCAGCTCGGTGCGGAGCCGCTCCGGTTCGGTGATCTCGATCCCGGCGAGCAGCGACACCAGTTCCTCCTTGATCCGCCCAATGGCCCGGTGCTGCTCGTCGAGGCGGGCGAGGACGCCGGCCAGCTCCGGGTGGTGGCGCGCGAGGGCGGGGAAGACGGCCGTGTCCTCGCCGGTGTGGTGGTGCGTCAGCCCGTCGCAGAACGCCAGGCAGTGCTGCCGGAGTTGCAGCCCGAACCCGGCCGGCCGGCCCGGGATCTGGGCGTGCGCCTCCTCCCGGACGTGGCGCAGCTGGGCGCGAAGCCAGGTGTGCGCCTCCAGCAGCTTGTCGGCGAGCGTGCGGACCACCGGTGTCGCGCCGCCGGGCGTGGTTCCGGGCCGCTCCCGTTCCAGGACGACGACCGGCAGCTCGCGTTCGGTCCGCGCCTGGTAGTCGCCGTACCCCGGCGCCTTCCGGGCGACGGCGGCGAACAGCCGCTCCCGGCGGTCTCCTTCGGCGGGTACGGCGACGGTGTCGAAGGACTCGGTGCCGAGCTCGACCCGAACGACCGGGTGGGCCAGCAGGTTGCGGTACCACTGCGGGTGCTCCGGCGCCCCGGCGGCCGAGGCGACGACCAGGAGCAGCCCCTCCGCCCGGACGTACCCGAGCGGCACGGTGTGCGGCCGCCCGGATCGGGCCCCGGTGGTGGTCAGCAACAGCAGGTCGCCGCCCTCGAACGGGCCGCCGACCCGTCCGCCGTTGGCGCGGAACTCCTCGATGACATTCAGGTTGAAAGACATGGGCATGCGTGTGGTGGGTCTCCAGGGAACGGGGAGTCGCGGCCACGCACGGTGACCCGTCGGGGCCCGGTGACAGCCAGGGGGTGGCACATCGCGCACACGGGCACCGCGGTGACCGCCTGGCGTCAGATCAGGGAAGCGGAGAGGGTGCTCATCGCGCATCGTCCCTTCGGAAAGGTGCTCGCTCGGCTGCCGGCCGGCCCACTACTCTGTGGCCGGCGCCGCGCGGCACGCCCCAATTAGAGCCGCGCCCCGAACGCACTGTCAACGGGCGGGATCACCCACCGCCGAAGGGAACGAGGGCCGGTCGTGGACCACGTGATCGACCTCGACGAGGCCGCCGCACGGCTGGCCGCCCTGGCCCCGGCCTGGCGGGCGGCCCGGCTGACGGTGGGTCCGCTCACCTGGCGGGACGGACGCGCCCGGTGGTCGCAGCCACTGGAGACGGACCGCGCCAGGGTCGCCGACCCCGATTCCGTCGGTCTACGGCTCTCTGACCCGCCGAGCGGCGGCGAGCTGCACGTGGTGCTCTTCCGCGGCGGCTGGGCGGACGTGGACTACCTGGCCGCCGGCTGGCAGTCCGATCCGGACGGCCGTGAGCGCGCGGGGGTGGTCCCGGCCCATGGCATCGCCTCCGCCGCCGACTTCGAGGCGCGTCTGGCGGGCTGGGTGCGGGACGTCTTCGGCGGCTGAGCGCCGGGGCGGTGCCGGAGCGCAGCGGAGTGGGGGCGCGGGGGATGCGGCGCCACGCCCCTGGATACGGCGGCGCGCCCCGGATGTGGCGACGCGGCGCCCCGCCCCCCCGGGGGGGGGGGGCGGGGGGGGGGTGTGGGGCCGGGGGGGGGGGGGGCCCCGGCCGGGATGGGCCCCGCCCGCGGGGGGGGGGGCGGGGGGATTTAA